>REEN01000028.1 GCA_007695015.1 Marinilabiliales bacterium | reverse complement strand
GAATGCATCGTCGGTGGGTGCAAATACCGTGAACGGCCCCTCACCCTGCAACGTCGCAACAAGATCTGCTGCAGTCACTGCTGCGGCCAAAGTCCCGTGATCGTCGCTGCCGACAATAATGTCAACAACCGTTTCAGGAAGCGGGTCTCCAGCCGGAGCGCCATCAGGCTGTCCGGTCATAGCTTGTGCTGAAATCAGAAAAACTGCAATAAACAGCAGATTTATTCTGACAACACCTTTTAAAAATTCCAGAGTACTGTTTTTCATAAAACAACTTTTTGGTTAGTAATATTTGATAAACAGCACTCAATCAATTTTTGTTCAAATTTTTTACATCTTATTAAACATCTTGCTACACCTCTGATATCAATATAAATATTAATCAAAACAATAATGGCTTATTTTTGATCTGTTTTTCAACTCATTACATAATTCTAAAAACATCCGCCAAAATACCAGATATATTTTATTGTTTATCGTCTTACACCTTTTGATTAACACCAAACCTGATAACATACCAGGCTGACCAGTTAGTGTTGCACGATCTAACCCGGGCAGCAACAACAATGCCCCACGGCTACCTCCATCAGGTTATCTGCCGTGCACGGCACATCATAAAAAAAGCCGGTAAAAACCGGCTTTTTTAAGGATACAATAAATCTGACACCAAATTCACGTTGTGCTAACCAGGTACAAAACAGCTCTCACAATTATAAGATCAGGTTTCAATACCTTCAGGCTTGATGTCGGTATAGAGCAATCTCCGCTCAAGGTTCCACTGATCATACGAACGATCCCAGCGATAAAATGTCTCACCCGAAATTTCACCGGCATCATCATATTCAAATGTCTTCCTTGCTGCATTTACCCATCTTCTTGCAGAATAGTCCCATCTCTGTTCAATATCCTCCACCTTATTATTCCTGCGATATGACATCAGGTATCTTACGCCCAGGATCCAATCCCTTTGGCTCTCGCTCCAGGTGGCTCTTGTCTCCTCTGTCACTTTTCCCCGGTAGTTATAGGAAAGATTGTACCGGCCAAAAGTTCTCCAGCGATTATCAGGCTTACCCCATGTTTCAACCATAACTTCGTAGGGAGGTCCGAAACCGTCCCTATAGCTGAATGAGAACCTCATATAGTTGTCCCATATATTCTGCATGCCTGCGTATGTACGGACTACAACCTCACTCTTCTCAAAATCCCTGTTGTATGATATAAGATACACAACAGTATTAAACCACTCTCCTGTTGGACGGTGCCACTCCTGGTAGAGTATCTCGGCTTCGTTTCCCCTTACATCATAAGTTGTGGTCTTCATCTGTACATTGATCCAGTCTTTTGCACTCCTGTTCCACTCCTGCAGAATGGATTGTACCTCATTCCCCCTGTTGTCATAGTTTTTGAGAGTCTGCTGATAGTTATCCCATACTTTTTCTTCAGGGTACCATCGCTGCTTAAGCACACTGGTCACAAGCTTTGTATCATCAATAAAGTGAAGATCCCTGGCATATATCTCCCAGTCAGCTTTATCTTCATTCCACTGGTAGGTGTAAGATGTATCTGCAATAGCTGCCTCCTGAACCTTAATAATATCAGGCATTTCAATCTGCGCGCTTATGATCTGCTGCACCAGGAGCAAGATCATAATAAATCCTGTTTTTTTCATGTCTTCCAATATTTATTTGTTACCACTTTATTCGTAATCACAATATACATACTAACGTTTTTTTTGTTCAATTAATTATTTTTATGGTCCCGTCAGGGGGGTTCCGGCCCGGCTAACTGTACACCTTTTTTTATCATGGCTATTTTTTTAAGTGTTTTACAATTTCAGGGCTTCTCTGATTATAAGACCGCCAGAGGCTGGCCTTACCCTATTTTTATTACAAATCTTTATTAACAATATTTAACCTTAAAAGTCTCTCCGGCCGGCACTTTAATGCATCAGTAACCCATCGGTCGGAAGTTATTTTTAATATCCGGTTGCAAGTATCCTTTGATGAAAAAAATTTTACGCAGAAAAAAATTAATGTATATTTATCCTTTAAATAACAGCCAAAATTTTGTCCAAAAAATACAAAATTTTGACCTACAGGATGAACCGCTTCGCTTTACGATGATTTTTTTTTCATTTTTCCATATGAAATTTTAAATGAAAAAAAAAATCATCTACATTTGAAAATTAAAGCTTAATAGATTATGATAGAACTTACTGAAGCCAAAATAGAAGACAGGAAAAAAGCCTATAACTGGCTGTTCCACTCCGACTTTTCTGATTTTCTGATGAACCTCGAAGGTTACACCCGTGACACAATCCCTGCTTATGAGGAGTTCTGCAATGAGTACTGGGATTTTTTCTTCGACGGCACCCAGCCCGAGAACGGCAGATGCTACAAAGTAGTTACCTCCGGTCCGGAAAAAGAGGAGATCGGTTTCATCTACTATACCTCTTTTCACGTAAAGGAGGGTATAGCAGAGATCGACATGTGGCTCAAATCACTGGAATATGCAGGGAGGGGAATAGGCACAGAAGCGGTTAACCTGCTTGTTGAAAAATTGCACAGGGAACTGGGCCTTCATACGTTTTTCATGAGACCATCAAGAAAGAACACCAGGGCGGTAAATGCTTATACCAAGGCAGGATTCAAGCAGACTGAGCTCGTTGCAGAGGATTATTACAAGCCCGAATTCATCGAAGAATACAGAAAAGGAGGGTATGGTGAGGGTAATGATGTCTTTCTGGTGAAAAAACTTAAATAGAATTCCATTTCAGGAATGAACATAAACGAAGAACGCTACAAAAGGTATCATCTCGTAAAAGAGATGTACGATTCGGTAAATTATATTAAAAATTTTAGTGCCCGGGATGTTTACGGGTTCCTGCAGGGTATTACCCCGGGATCACCATTGATGCTTACCGGTGAAGGAAGCAGCAGGATCTTCCCTGCCAAAAATGCGGTCCATCGAAGATTAATGGCCAATACCGGCCCCCTGGTACTTACAGAAAGTTCTACTGACCTAGCAGGAAAAAACCTGGAAGGTTTTGTTGTTTTGGGCGCATCAAACAGCGGCAAGACAAAGGAGCTGGTAACCCTTTTCAGGGACCTTAAAGCAGGAGGCCACAAACAACTTTATGGTCTGACATGTAACCGGGATACACTTCTCGAAAAATATTCAGAGAAGACATATATCATTGATGCCGGCCCGGAAAAGGCGGTAGCTGCAAGCAAAACCGTTGTTGCCCAGGCCCTGTTTTATGATTTGCTTCTTGCAGGCCTGCAGAATGAGGAGTTTGATACCCCGGGACTGGCAACAGCTTTTGAAGATGCATTAAATTACACACCTGCCGAAAGGATTGTCGAACTGATATGTAACGCCGGTATGGTCTGGTTCAGTGGCAATAATAACGGAGTTGCCGAGGAACTAACCCTGAAAACCAACGAAATAATCAGAAAGAAGGCCTCTTACCTTCCGGGCACTTACCTGCTGCACGGTGTTGAAGAGGTCATGTCGCCCGATGACATTATTATAATGGTTGATGCCTACCCCGGTGAGTTCGATAAGATCATGTCGGTTTATACCGGCAACATCGGCACACCTGTTGTTGCTATTTCAGATACGGCCACACCATTTAACAATGTCGCCATTCCGGACGTACCTGAACGGTTTGAGCCCTATGTAAAGCTAGCAGCGGGCTGGAACCTGCTTGTAGAGGCAGGCATAAGACTCGGTATTGACCCTGACAAGCCGGTAAGGGCTCGTAAGATAGGCAACGAAGCTTCCGGCTGATTAAGAGGATCAAACCGGCAAAACCGCAAAGCGCTTATTTATCAGACTGTTGCATTGAAATAAAGTGCTGCGGCACCCAGCAATGCTATCTCCTGTGTTTCTGTTATCAGAATTTTCAGTTTACCTGCCGATTTCGGGTAAGGAAAATCCTGTATCTCCTTCCAAAGGGCATCCCTGTAAAACTCGTAAGACTCTGATACACCACCACCCATAATAATTGCAGCAGGATCAACTGCCAGCATTATGGTCTTTATCGCTTTACCAAGGTGTACGGCAAATTCACTGAAGGCCTTCTCAGCCTCCTGGTCGCCATTACCTGCCCTTTTTGCCATCTCATCACCCGAAACACCAAATTGGCGCTCAAAAAACTGGCCGCTTGCATAGTGCTCAAATATACTGTCAAGATAGTAGATCTCGCCAAACTCGCCTGAACCGCAGTTCGTGTCTGGCATCAGATGTCCACCTTTGATGATACCCGCACCAAGCCCGGTACCACAGATAAGTCCCACAAAATCTTCATAATCCCTGCCTTTGCCGAAGAACCTCTCTCCCGTGGCAAAGCAGTTAGCATCATTGTTTACGTATACCGGGACATTAAACTCCTTTTCCAGGACATCCTTAAGATAGACCTCCTTCCAGGCAGGGATATTCTGGACATTATAAACTATACCCCTGCCTGCATCAACCAGGCTGGGCACACCGACGCCTATACCGGAAACCTCCTTGTCAAATACCTGCCTGATAAGTTTAATCAGCATGTCGGTAACCTCCTGCTCCTTATCAGTTTTTGGCACAAAATCTGATGCTGCAGCAATAATCTGATTATCTTTCACCTTTCCGGTCCTGATCTTTGTGCCGCCCATATCGACACCTATTACAGTCTGTCCTTTGGTTTTGTCATCTGATACCATGAGAATAATTTTAATCAGTTAATAATATCTTAATTGTGTTAAATCAGTTCCTGGCCGGCAGGAGATATTGAATACGCAGAACCAACGGCAGTACTGTATTCAGCATAGTCGGGAATAATGAATTTTTTACCGAAAAGCTTGCCCAGACGACTGAATATTTTCCCGGCCTGTGGCAGCCTTACCAGCTTGCCTGTAAGCACTATCTGATCTACCTTCTCCTCACGTGAAGCAAATACTCCCATCATCCCGATACTCTGGCACACCAGGTTTACCAGTCCGAGAGCCAGATCAGGCTGACTGGCCTTATCCGAATGCTTCCCAAAATTGGAGGCAGTAGCCGACATTGGGATGTTACCCAACTCAACCTTGCTTATATCCCTTATATTAAGATCTATGTTACCCAGATCTCCTTCACCGGCCAGATCAACAATGTTTTGAAAATCGGTAGTATTCAGTATATACCTTGCCAGGCCTATCAGCGTGCCCCCTCCCACTCCGGATCCGCCAAGATGCCTGATATTCCTGCCATCTGCAAGAACCAGTGCCGTTCCTGTACCCATACTGACCACTACAGCCTTTTCCAGTCCTGCCAAAAAGAGTCCTCCGTGACCTATAGCTGTAAACTCCGGGACTCTCTTCAGGGGAATGCCGAACAGTTCATTGCCCAGGGAATTGGCTCCTACCCCTGTCACTGCTATTGTATCTATGTCCTTTAGCTTCAGCAGGAATTCATCGGTAAACTTGCCCAGTGCCCCGGAAGCTGAAGTTACAGGATCATCAGCCTGTACCGATACCACGCCGCAAATCCTCTTTTTCCGGAATCCGGCAATCTTTGTGGTAGTTCCGCCTATATCAATGCCAAGTACCATGAAATATGAATAAACCGCCAAATTAAAAAAAGGAGCTGACAAACCATCATTCTTTATCAGTAAATTTGCACTCCGCCATTATACAACCTGAAGGACATTAAAGACTGCATCATAATGGGTTCCCATATATCTGCAATAAGCTCACTATAGCACCACTGCAGATGAATTTGATTTTACCGGAAAAAACATCATATTTGTCATCAAACCACAAAAAACAACTCACCTGCCATGAAAAAACCCGGAATTATACTTATTGCTTTATTTTTAATGTTTACCGGATTCGCGACAACACATGAAGATGGTACACGATCAGCGGCAAACTCAGAGAGGAATGAACTCGCAATAACCGGCGAAACATCGGGAAAGAGCGCATTAAGTGTCCCTCAGCCTGAGAAGGCCGGCAACCAGGCTGACATGCCTAAACTAATCACCCTGTGGAACCACCAAAGACAGCTTGACCTGACAGGCATCATTGACGATCTCGGCTTCAACCTGATATGGACGCATGATCCGCCTTTTACCGGACAGGCATGGGAGGACACCCACATGTACAAGTGCCTTCAGGTGCCAGGTGTAGATTACGTATTTGCCAAGATAGAGCGAGCGGCCTGGGGATGGACCCATGAGCAGTCCATCAGGCATGCCCGCTGGGTCGCTCTTTTATCGCAGATGTATCCCGGTATAGTAGGTATGTACCTCAATGATTTCTATGACGAAGTGGAAGAGGGGCACAGGACCGAAGAGGAATGGAGGGAGATAATTGCCGCGGCAAAGGAGATAAACCCGGACCTGAAACTTTGGGTGCCGCATTACCCGCACCGCGACCAGGGAAGGCACGCATTCGATTTCGATATTGACGGTGTGATCGTGAACCTGTGGGGCAATACCCCCGAGCTTATGGGCAGGGCCGAAGAGCATATTGCAAATGCGATAGCACATCATCCCGACAGGGCCGTGATTGCCGGCCTCTACCTGAGATCGGGCATGGACGGTGGCAGATGGCTCACTGAAGAAGAGTTCAAAAGAGTACTCGGTCACTATGTCGATCTGGTAAACGAGGGCAAACTCGCCGGCCTCAGGGTGTTCAGCGCCGGTCAACTGCTGGACAGGCCCGAATACATGGAGTGGACCAGGGAAGTCCTCAGCGGTCTAAAACATTAATGAAGGAAACTGAGAGCTCCATCGGTTATGTACCTGAACCTTTCATGCTCAATTGCCTGAAGCATCATGCAGGATATATATCGGATTTCATAACCTGTTACAAAGGCGATCCAACCGGACTGGAAAAACAACTGCTTGTCCTCGGCAAATCGCAGATGGATCTCTATACAGGAGGTCTCTCTCCGGCGCAGGTAACCGGCGAAATCAAAAATCTTCTGGGAGAAGAACTGACAGCCAGTGAACGGGCCTACCTGGGCTGGCTGGGAGAGGCTTCCGGCCGCTACCGGGAATTATCGCTCAGCGACGGTTCAGTCTGGATACTGTTGCCGGGAAAAGAAAAGGGCCGGTACATACACGTTCACCCGGGCCGCTGGTCTCCAGACACCATTAGGGTCAGATCGGAAACCCTCAAGTCAGCTATTGCAGTGCTGATTTATTGCAGGATTCACGGAGGTGATTGCAGTGACCTTGCTGTGATAAACGAGGCAAGGGTAAAGCTTCTGGGACTCTCACCCGTAAAAGAGGCCGGCCCCCGTCGGGGACTGGGAAGGATGATAAGCATCCTCAAGGGGATGATGCCTGAACAGTAAGCTCCGTTTTCTACTCCAGCTCCCTGGTGATGGCAATTGCCGCAATGGTGCCGTCGGCAACCGCCGTGGTAATCTGCCTGTACTTTTTGCTGTTGACATCGCCCACCGAGTAGACACCCTCAATATTTGTCTGCATATCATCGTTCACCTTCACATAACCCCACTGGTCGGTTTCCAGCTTGTCGCCGAACAGTGAAAGATTGGGAACAAGTCCGATAAACACAAAGATACCGTCAGTCACCAGTGTCTCTCTTTTGCCTGTCTTCAGATCCTCTACCTCGACCTCCATCTTATCACCCTTGCGCCTGAAGGCGCGCGGTTCATGCTCGAACATAAACGATATCCTGCTGTCGGCAAAGGCCTTCTCCTGGGCCGACTTGTTGGCCTGCAGGTGGTCAAACTGATGCACTATTGTGATCTTTGAGGCAAATTTCGAGATGAATGCAGATTCCTCAATGGCCGAATTTCCGCCCCCTATGACCACCACCTCCTTGTCATTAAAGTATTTTGCATCACACGTAGCGCAATAGGAGATCCCCTTGCCCATATACTCCTGTTCACCGGGAATGTTAAGCTTCCTGGGGGTTGTACCGGTGGCTATGATTATCTTCCTGGCCCTGACTGTCTCATATTCATCTATCACTATCTCTTTCTTCTCCAGATCAACACGGGTTACATCCACGGCGACTTTGTAAACTGTACCGCATCTCTTTGTCTGTTCCGACATATTATGCGAAAGCATGTAGCCCGGCTGGGGCTCAATGAAACCGGGATAGTTGGATATCATGTGCGTTGTGGCGACGTATCCGCCCGGTAGGGCGACATCAATAAGTGTCGTGTCAATCTTGGCCTGGCACAGGTACAGTCCCGCCGTCAGGCCTCCGGGACCGGCACCCAGGATGGCCACGTCTGTATGGGTTACAACCGGCTCGACGGCAGACATTATTTTATCAACCTTGTCACGGCCGATGACATGCCCGATCTCACGTATAATATCGGAGCGTTTGATCCCGCCGGCAAGCCTTTGGCACACTTCCCTGCCACCGTTGTAGAACAGCAATGTGGGAGATGACTTTACTCCCAGGTTTTCGGCCAGATCCCTGTTGCCCTGCCTGAATATCTTTACAAAGGTTATCTCGCCATCAAACAGCTCTTCCAGGCTTTCCAGCTTCGGGAACAGGGCATCACACGGGGGGCACTCGGTTGAATAGAAGTCGACAAGCACCGCACCGCCCTGGCCGGTTACCTCTTTGAACTCATTTGCATTGATCTCTCGCATTTCAATATATTTTAATTTATGTTTCACTTCATGCTCATGAGCCTGCCTTGTCAAAATAGGCAGAAATACCTAACTCCAGGAGCTCTTTCACCGGCCTGCAATCAGGTCCGTGCAGGCTGCCCCCCTTATTTTTTGCCACAGCAGCGCATCCTCCTCCGCATATCAGTGCCGCCTCACACTCCCGGCACTTTTCCACCGAAAGGATATCTCTTTCTGACCACTCCTCAACCTTTTCCATATCTATTACCCTTTCGGGGAAGAAGCTGCCAAGCTCCTCGCCGGGCTTTCCGACCGTGGCGGTGCAGGCATAAATCTTCCCGGTATAGTCAAACGCCCACTCGGTTTTGGTGCCGGGACAGGCATCAAAAAGGGGAGCCGGCAGTTTGCCGTTTTCATGCAGGGCCCTGGATACCGAAAACGCCGGACGGTGAAAATCAAGAACATGAGGGTGATCCCTGATGATCCGGTACAACTCTGAATGCAGGTCTATGCGGGAGAACAGACGGTTCCTTTTCAGCTGGCATTCATGCAGCTCATAGTTCCTGCCGAGCTGAGTGCTGAAAATGCCCGATGAGGTCCACCCCCTGTTAATGGCAAACCGCGCCAGGTCAGGCAGGTTGCCTATATTCTCCCTGTCAACCACCATCCTCAGGTTCACCGGGATATTGTTTTCCAGCAGCATGTCGACGTTGCGGACAATACGGTCAAACGTCCCTTCACCGTTCCTGAGGCGCCTCCTGCTGTCATGCACCTCGCGCGTGCCGTCAAGTGTAACCTGTATCTCGCGAATCTGTGCTCTTCTGAAGACATTGAGGTATTCGTCAACATGAAAACCGTTGGTCACGACAGCAATATCGGTTCCGCGTTCCGTTGACCGGTCGATAAAATATTCAATCGTTTCACGGTGCCTTTTTCCCGGGAGCAGTGGTTCCCCGCCGAAAAGGGTGATGTACTTCCTTCTGCCGGCAAACTCAGAGTCTGAATACCTGAAGAACGCATCAATAACCTTCCTGTAATCTTCCCCGGAAGGGGAATCATAACCAATCTGGTAGCAATAGGAGCAGTCAAAATTGCAGGTGTAGGCCGGGACGAAAAAGAGCTGTATCTCATCGGTCTCACGGTCATCCAGAAATTTGAGATAGGCCTCTGTGAAAAGTGTTTTCTCTGTTTTCCTGTCAACAAGATACCCGCGGCCGGCAAACACGCCGGAGGGGTCCTCAGCCCGTACCAACAGATCATGCTCCAGCCTGCTTAGAATATCAGCACTGCCATAAAGAGGGTTCAGCACAAAAAACTCATCCGAATCATTTATGGCTGAAATAATGTTGAACCTGGAAAGTTCCATCATCCGGATGCAGAAAATTTATTCTGTATTGGTAAAAAGCATGCTGATACCAGATGTCAGTCGTGACAGCCGGCAACGATCCTGGATTTTTTGGCACAGCACTGCGCCTGTTCCGTCTTCTTCTCCTTTTTCTTGATAGTAAGACTCTTCATAGTTATTGTGTTGTATAGAATATTCAACTTTTATTTGCAAGTGCAAAGATAAATAAAAATACCTTTAAAATGTGCCCGATAACCTCAGGCTGAAGTTCCTTTGAGGCATAATGTCGCCCGGACGGCCCATATGCTCGGTGTTGAAAAGATTCTTAACGGCAAGCGACAGTTTAAGCAAATCACTTAGCGGATATCCCGAATTAAAATCGACAACCATGTGGCCCCCGTATGAATTATTCCAGTAATCATAGAACCCGGGCAGTATTGATTCCCTGGTAAGCTCGTCCAGAAACACATCGTCAATGCTAAGGATACGTGAGCCCGCCCTGATGGCGAATCCGGCTTCCAGGCGCCCGTATTCACCGGAGATATTGAGATTGGCAGAATGTCTTCGCCGGTATTTGAGAAACCCCTCCTTGTTCTTCCCGGTTCCGGGATCATACTCCACAGGATGGATAAAAACGTATCCCCCGTTGATGTAATACCTCGACCGGCCGGTGTCAAACCAGAGTGAAAACCCGGCCTCACCACCGTAAACTCTGGATTCTTCAACATTAACCGCTTTGAATCCATAACTGAACCCGCCCTCTTCATAATCAGGATAGATCCCGAAAAGGTACTCTATCATACCCGAATTACGAAGGTAAAAGAATGCCAGGTCAGCCTGCCCGTTCAGGACACCCGTCATTATACCCTGCATGACACCCACTTCGGTACTCCATCCCGTCTCCGGGCCTACATCGGGATTGGGCACTATCCTGACCGATCCCAGAGTTGTAGCTGCGTGTTTCTCAGCAATTGAAGGGTACCTGTATCCCTGCCCCCATGAACCTCTCAAAAAGGTATAATCTGCCAACCGGTAATTGACCCCTGTCCTGAAAAGCGGCACGAACCTGTCATATTCGCCGTCGAGTGAATTTATCTCACCCCTCAGCCCGGCAACAATCTTCAACCTGTCGGCCGGTGAAATATCGGCCTGGGTATAGGCTGCAATATTAAGTGAGTTATGATCGCCGTAAAAAAGAGATTCGATACGGCTGTAATTCTGCATTATGCCCGAATTAAGAGTGAAAACAGGAGAGAAACTGCGGGCAAACTGGTACTCGGCCAGGAACGATCTTGCATGACTGTTGTTGCGCGGTGCTTCCGGAAAGTCATTAATTGAGCTTTGCAGCCTGGTCCGGAGGTCGTGCTTCGAATGGCCCTCCCTGTTCAGACTGATCCAGGGATCAATGGTCACAAGACTGCCATACAACCTGTTGGCAGTGCTCTCATCCTGCTTCAGGGCACCACTCCGGGCATCTTCCCACAAAATAAAGTCACTTTTCCTGGTAAGGCCGCCGTTCACATTAACCCCGAAAGAGAATCCCTCTACCCTGCTGTGATCATGTCTGACCATGATATTTCCCCTTCCCAGCCTGTTATCATTCAGCCGTCGGTAACCGCTATCCTCATTAAGGTACAGGGCTACTCCCATATCGGTATTGCCGGTACGCTGTAAATGAGAAAATGATGTACCTGCAAAGGTCCGGGGACTGTCCCACCATACCCACTCCCTGCGCGCAGGCCTGCCATATACACCGGTCTCGATGAAGAACCTGGTAACCGGCTCGCTCCCCGGCCGTGCAGTGCGGAAGTTGATTATCCCGTTAAGGGCCGATGAGCCATACAGAACCGACGAGGCCCCCTTGATGATCTCCACCTGTGAAATGTTCTCGAATGGAAGGAAGTGCCATTTGATACTGCCGGCATCAGCCGAAAGCACCGGTAGTCCGTCGATAAGTGCCAGCACCCTGCTCCCGGCACCGTAGCTGAAACCACTGCCGCCACGTACCGATGCCTGTCCGTCCAGCACCTCTATGCCACTGGTTCGTTCAAGCATCCCGGAGGCATCACTTATATGTGATGCAGATAACACTTCGGGCCTTATTATGCTGAGTGAAACTGTCAGTTCAGATACACGCTGTTCTGACTTCCCGGCGCTTACTACGACCTGGTCGATCTCGGGCGCATCATATTCGAGCGCAGCATCTATCTCCAGTGTATCGCCAGGCTGCAGTGTAACATGGCGAACGACAGGGCGGTATCCAACATACCTGAAGGTAATGGTGATGTTCCCGTGTTCATGGATGAACTCATAGTATCCGTTATCTCCGGTAACGGTGCCGTATCCCCTGCCATACAGCACTGTTCCCTGTGGAAGCGGTTCACCGGTGCGGCTGTCCGCTACCCTTCCCCTTATTACGCCGGACTGGCCGCCGGCTGCACCTGCAAGAGCCGTGCAAATAAACAGTATAAGGGTGATCCGCCGGATCATTTTGCCTTGAATGACATCTCGATATTAAGAGGCTCCTCCGGATTGGCCGGGTTTGGAAAGGCCGTAGCAACTTTAAGATCGGTTTTCGTCAGTTCATGTATAATGGTAGTCAGCGGAAATCCAAGAGCCTCAGTAGTTATAACCAGTTCGGTCTCTGACTTTGCAAACTGCCAGGTACCGGAGTATTGCCCGAAACTGCCGGTACCATCTTCATTGAATTTTACAGAACCCTTGAAATCTTCCAGCATTTCACCGGGACCGCTGGCATCTTCACTGTTCACAAGGAGCTGGTCAGATTCCCACTCAACACTGGTAAGGAACCTGAACCTTTCAGATACCTCATCCTCATCCTTGTCGCATGATATAATGACAAGAACGGACAAAAACATGATCAGTAATCCCAGATTTCTCATAGTAAGAGTTATTAAGATTTTACAGGGAGATGTTTGCCATTTCACCTGTATCCCCTGATGGTAAAACTGCATGCCTCTATTTTGCCTTTACTGTAGGGCCGGCTCTCTTCCAGGATCTCTATATTGACAAATCCCGATTCTTGCACCATCCGTAAATATTCCTCCCTGGTCACAGCCCCGGCCCAGCATTCTGCCACCGCCGAGGGGTCAGAACTGTACTCACCGGGTACCGGCTTAACCGAGTAGATATCACTTACCACAAATCGCCCTCCGCTCTTCAGCAAACGGTAAATCTCGTTCCAGACAGCACTCTTGTTACTTACATGGTTTATAACGCAATTTGATATTACCAGGTCGGCAGTGCCGCTCGCCAGGGGTATATCCTCCAGCCCCGACAAAATGAACTCAGCATTCTCCACTCCCAGTTTTGTGGCGGCCAGTTTACCTTTACTTATCATCCCGGGTGTTGCATCTATCCCGTAAACAAAGCCACTGTCGCCCACTTCCATGGCAAGCCTCAGAACATCGTTGCCGCGTCCGCTGCCCAGGTCAACACAAACCTCGCCGGGCTGTGCGCAACCCTTTTCCCTGGCACCCCCGCAAGACAGGCAGCAGGTTTCATCTGCAAGTTTAGAATAACGTATTTTTATTGCATCGTCCATCTCAGTTGGGGCATTCCCTTTACAAAGATACTGATTTATTGTCTCAGGCGTTTATTTTCAAAAAATTCCCTTACAGTCAATGGAACATCGGTTGTGATTGACATAGCTCCGTAACCTGCCAGCTCCCATGCTCTTTCGGGATCGTTGACAGTCCACACATGGTACTCAAAACCGGCATCAAGCACCTGCTCTATATACTCTTTTGTAATAAGGCCATGATGCGAGGAGAACCCGTCAGCCCCTATCCTCTTAAGAGTTTCAATGGCCGATCCGGGTGACGGTGTCACGTTGCCGTCATCATCCAGACTGAGGCCTGATAACCAGTAGGCTTTATGCTGAGGCCTTTTCTCCTTGAACTGCCTCACCACCTCGGCATTGAAAGCTATCAGCACCACCTGGTCATCGTCGAGGCCGGAGTTTTCAATTTCTTCATAGAGCCGGGGCAGTATTTGGGGACCGGACTTGATATCCAGGAATATCCTGATCCCCGGGGGCACCAGCGCAAACACTTCTGAAAGTGCAGGCATGCCTGTTCCCGCCCATTGAGCACCTTTCCAGGAACCCACATCAAGTTGCCGGAGCTCTTCAAGGGTTGATTCTTCAACTACAAGGTCCATATCTGACACCCTGCCGGTCCTGGCATCATGTATGCACACTATTTCATTGTCGGCAGTCAGGAAAAAATCACCCTCAATGGCATCGGCTCCCTGCTCCAGCGCCAGCAGGAAAGCGGGAATTGTATTTTCCGGGGCATCATGTGAGGCACCCCTGTGGGCTACTATCATAACCTGGTCATTTGGGGACTGGCATGCTGCAATAAGCATTGCAACTGCAAAAAAAAGTAGTCTATGCATAATAATGGTATTTTGTCGCTACCTGGCAAACTCAAGCTTCATCCAGAGCCGGGAGGGACGTGAGAACGCCGCCATCTCTCCGCCCCGGGCATCGATCCTGGCCCTGTCTGCCATGGGATATTGAGAGGGATACTGGCCGGGATACTGCCCGGGCATCCTGCCGGGTTGTCCAATCCCTCCTGACGGACTGCCGCCGCGGGGCTGAACCTGCCTTGGCTGGGCAGGAGGCTCGTAATGACCCGTTTCCAGTCCCACTGTCCACTGCCCGCCGGCAGTAAACGGATCAAACCCCCTTTGCAACATCTCAAAAGGTATAACCGCCTCATAAACAAGTAAATCTTCGACCATGGCCACACTTACCCTTATCCGGCTGTCCCAGATCTTCACTGTACGGGAGGCACTTCCGTATATCCCTATAAGCTCAATCTCTTCGGCTCTTTCAAGTAATGCCCCGGGCTTTTCCGGCAAAATTCGGGCAGAGCCTTCCCCCGGCCTGTTAGCTGCCATGCCTTCCTGTGCTCTGCGGGCCGTTACGCCTGCCTGTGTCCCGGAACCTCCGGCCGGCCTTCCCGCAACCCTTGCAGGCACAGGAAAACGGAAACCCTGATCCTTGTTTCTTTCTCCGGCCCGGTCTATCCAGACAGTCAACCCGAAATACGCTATCTTACTGACCAGCACGGGATCTTCGGCTGCCAGCTTCAGGTAGAGGTTATTGCGGTCGTATTCAAATTTATAATGAAAGCCGGATCCCTCATCATGTATCATATTATCCGTCAGCTCTCCGGCAGCCAGATGCCTGAGAGATACCGGACTCTCCTGCCGCATTTCTACAACTGCAACCGGCAGTGCACATCCGTAAAAAGATAATGCAACAACTGAAAATAGTACTAATAACCTCATATTATAAATATTTAGTGTAGCGTTATAACAAAGGGAAGGGCCAGTTTATTATCTGTCTGATATTATCTTTCCAACCTGGCAACGAGGCAAAGTTCAGTTTTTTTTTGTATATTTTCTAACTCTTCCGGTAATCATTGTTATGTAACCCGGCAGATCATGCAGATAAAAAGGATAATAACGGTTTTAACAAGGCTGTTACCTGCAGTTTTGCCGGGGCTTTTACCTGCAGTTTTTATCCTTAGTCCTGCACCCGGATGGCTGCAGCAGCAGCAATACAGCTACTCCGTCAAATACGACAAAAATGACAATAAGATAGAAGAGATCAGGTATACGCCCGGTGGCAGAATAGATTACAGGTGGATTTACAGGTACGACGAAAACGGCAACAGGACAGAATCAGTTGGGTATAATGCAAGGGGCAGGATCATAAGCAGGTATATCTTCAGGTACAATGAAAAGGACAATAAGATTGAAACAATATGGTTCGACAGGCGTGGCAGGCAGGAAGGAAGGCGTGTCTACACATGGGACGGGAACGACAGGATGACCGGCGCAATATGGTTTGATGCCCGTGACCGTATAGATGTAAGGTGGGTCTATGCATACGACGATAAAGGAAGCCTCATCGGGATGAGCAGCTACGATGCCCGCGGTAACCTTATTTACAGCAGGGATTACAGAAGTGATTAAAGCAGGGATTAAAGCAGGGATTAAAGCAGGGGTTAAAGCAGGGATTAAAGCAGTCAGCCCTGATCAGGGCTTCCCGGAACCATGCCGGCCAGCCAGTAGAGTAACGTTTTTTAAGTACATTGCCATTGTGTGGGTGCAGCGCCAAAATGCGGGTACTCAAAAAATGAGTGAATACTCCAAAAATGTTACAGGATAGCAAGTGTGAGTATGGTAACAACATTTGAGGGCAAAAAACAAAATACTTCATTATATCGTTTATTTCACCTTAATCCCCACGAATATGAAAAAGGCAATTATCATACCGGTACTTTTGCTTTCAAGCATCATTGTGCGGTCGCAGACCGATTTCCAGTATTACAACATCGCCCTCGTGAAATACAATATGAGCGACTACGAGGGAGCCTTAGCAGACCTTACAAGGGCCCTGGACAATAACCCTGAAAATTTCTCGGCCTGGGTTCTGAGGGGATCTGCCAAATATAACCTGGAAAACTATACCGGGGCAATCGATGATTACACCAGGGCAATCGAGATAATAAAGGGTGAAGAAAAAAAGGAATTCAAACTGACAATTTACGACCAGAAGGGAAACATAATAAGCTCAAGTGGCACTGCAACCCCCGATCCGAACCTTGCCGTTCCGTTTTTTAACAGGGCGCTTTCCAGGCTGGCCAGCGGCAGTTATCATGATGCCGTTGATGATTTCAGCAGGGCCCTCCAACACGGCGCTGATGAGGTCGGCACCTATTTCAACCGGGCCATTGCCCGGGGAAACCTCGGAGAGCATCGCGAAGCATTTGAAGATTACACCAGGGTGCTGGATTTCGAACCGGATCTGGCGCAGGTATATTACCGGCGGGGATTTACCGGGCATGAACTGGGCAGGCACGAAGATGCATGTTCCGATTGGAAAAAGGCTCTGGAACTCGGGTTTGAAGAGGCAGCAGAACCTCTGGATTTATACTGCAACACCGAGAGTAACGGTTCCCCCTAGATCACATTCACGGTTATGCCGGAATAAATGGTCTTTAGGGTGCCGGGTATGCCGGATAAAAGGCCTTCAGGGTGCCGGGTATGCCTTACAAATAGTCCGCTCTTTCTCAGGACACGATCCCGAGGTGCCTGCTGACGGCCCCGGTCAGGGCACTTACCGAAACCGGTTTTGTCATGTATTCATCACAGCCCGCCTCAAGTGCTCTTTCTTTGTCACCCGATAATGCATGAGCGGTGACTGCAATGACAGGCAGATCAGGATATTTCTTCTTGATCTGCTCAGTAGCTTCCAGTCCGCCCATTATCGGCATCTTGATATCCATAAGTACCAGGCTGATGCCGGAATTCTGAGACACCATATCGACAGCCTGCTTTCCGTTCCAGGCATGCAGGATCTCCAGATCAAGTCCGCTCAGTATCTCCTGCATAAGGAAGAAGTTGCTCTCCTCATCCTCTGCAACAAGTACTTTCAGGTTCTCTTTCCCCTTAATATTTAAAGTGGTTTTGACCTCTTCGTTTTCTGAAGCAGGCTGCCATGGGATCTCAACATAGAATCTGGTCCCGGCATCATCACCCTTTTCAAACCATATTGCACCTCCCATCGCCTCGATAAAAGACCTGGATACCGACAACCCGATGCCCAGTCCACCCCTCTTTTTTGAAAGCCCGGTCTCGGACTGATGAAAATGCCTGAATATCAAATCACTATCTGAAGTATCAATCCCGATTCCCGTATCCGATACACAGAACCTGATCCTGTTTTCAACGATGCAGGAAGTAACATCCACACTGCCCTTGTCAGTAAACTTCAATGCGTTGTCCACCAGGTGGTTGATCACGTGACACAATTTAATCTCATCAGTCATGACCAACGCATCCTGATCGCTGATCAGAGGCCTGCATTCCAGTTGTATCTCCTTAATGCCGGCGCGGGTCCCATACCGTTCACATACCCTCTGAAGCAGACGGTTGACATTTGTTTTGACCGGATGGACCTCAAGCTGTCCCGTCTGGATTGTCGATACATTGATTATATCTTCGATTATACCCAGCAACTGATCACTGCTCTCCCTGATAATATCAGCATAAACTTTCTGTTGTTCCGGCGACGTGTCAGGTTCGCCAAGAACAGCCTAAAAACCTACAATAGCGTTCAGCGGGGTCCGGATCTCGTGAGAAAGGTTATTGAGAAAAGCTGTCTTAAGCCGGTCGCTCTCCTCTGCCTTCTCCAGCGCTTTCTGCAGTTTCTGACGTGAAATAATCCTCTCGGTAACATCCCGTGCTATACCCTCAATTGAAACAAGCCTTCCCGTATCATCATAAACCAGGACATTCTTCTGCTCTATCCAAATAACATCACCACTCTTTTTCACCCACCTCATCATTACCGGCTGCCCGCTTTCATATTCACCCTCAATGATCTTCTGCAGTTTATCCCTGTCACCGGTGTGTACCAGTTTCATTCCCAGGTCGGGATCACTGTAATGTTCTTCAGGTGTATAACCTGTGATCTCAAGGGCTGAAGGACTGACAAAGGTGAATCCCCTTTCGGGGAAAAGGTCGTAACGGTAAATGAGGTCGCCTGCATTTTCTGCAATCCGCCGGAACCTTGCCTCGCTTTCAACCAGTGCAAGACGGGATGCCAGGTTATCCCTTTTCAGACCTGCCAGGTCAAGCGCACGTATTACCGCCGGTCCAAGGCGTTTAATATGCTCTTTTATTACGTAGTCGGTAGCACCTGCCTTCATGCATTCAGCAGCCGTATCTTCATTCATAGAGCCTGTATGCATTATAAACGGCACGAGCGGTTTCTTTTCCAGAGCCAGTTTCAGAGCTGTCATACCGTCAAATGCAGGCATCTGGTAATCAGAAACTATAATATCGGGATCGAACTCCTCAAGAGCGCTGAGGAACTCATCCCTCGTCTCAACCCTCTTAAAGATGCAGCCGGGCAGAGCCTTTTTTATCTCCCTTTCTGCCAGTTCAGCATCAGACGGCAGATCCTCCACAATAAGTACCTTTTTGGATTTATCCATCATTATGTGGTTTGAATTGTGAAAACAAATTCCGCGCCCTTACCGGGTTTCCCTTCTGCCCTGATTGTTCCGCCATGCCTGTGAACGATCCGCTGCACAATTGCAAGTCCAACTCCCGTCCCTTCAAATTCCCTGTCACTGTGCAGCCTCCGGAACACCCCGAATATCTTGTCAACATATTTCATATCAAAGCCCACACCGTTGTCTACAATACGGAATCTGCGTAATTTTTGTTCCGTGCTGCATGAAATTATTATTTCAGGTTCACTTACCGTTGCTGTAAACTTAACCGCATTGGAAATCAGGTTTGCCCATAATTGCTTGATCATCATAGCATCTCCTTTTACATTACACAGTTTTTCGCCGGTAAATTTTATCCTTTCACGGTCATGCGGAGTAGTCACTTCATGATATACTGATCTTACCAGGGAGGTCATATCAACCTCAGCAAACATCATTTCACGGCTGCTAAGCTTTGAAAATGCCAGCAGGCCGTCAATCAGCCGGCCCATTATACGTGTATTATCCCTGATCACACTGCAGATCCTTTTACCCTCATCGTCAAGGCGGTTGCCAAAATCATCACTGAGTATCCCGGCAAACCCTTTCATAGCCCTTAACGGCGCCTTCAGGTCATGCGAGACCGAGTAGGCGAAAGCCTCAAGCTCCCTGTTGATCCCGGCCAGCTGCCTTGTGCGTTGCATAACCCTCTCCTCAAGCTCATCATTGAGTCTCCTTATCTCCTCTTCCCTTATTTTCTTTTCTGTTATATCCTGGAATCCGCCTGTCACACTAACGATCTTTCCCTGTTCATCACGCTCCGCAACTCCAAAGGTCCGCACCCAGACCCTCCGTCCCGAGCCGGCAATTATCTGCATCTCCTCGTCATAGGGAATTCCCTCTTCGGTGCATTTCGAAAACACCTGATTAACCCTCTCCCTGAATCCGGGAGCATAGAAACCAATACCCTCTTCAACCGTAGGCGAATAACCCGGAGGCATCTCATGGATACGGGCAACCTGGTCTGACCATACCACCCTGTTCTGTTCAAGATTAACGGTCCACCCGCCCATATGAGCAAGATCGCCGGCCATTCTCAGCAGGAACTCATTCTGCCTGAGCTTTTCCTCCTTCTCCTTTTCCACGGTAACATCATTCACGAGCGACAGTATTGAAATAAGCCGTCCATCCCTGCCATGAAGAGCTGAATTATACCATACACAGTGAAGAACCCTGCCATCGCTGGTGTAGTTCCTGTTTGACGACACAGTGCTTGTCTCTTCTCCTTTCATGAGCCTGCGCATAACCTCGTTAACGCTTTCCCGGTCCTCGTCGGGGACAAAGTTCCATTCTTCCGGCAGTAATTTCATCACCTCTTCAGCCTCCCATCCAAAAAGAATCTCGGCTCTCTTTGTCCACCTCCTTATCCTGAACTCATTATCCCATTCGATAACTGCCAGCGGCGAATTTTCAACATGTGAGATGATGTGCTGATTGGCAATATGAGTCTCTTCAAGAGCCTCACTCCTTCTTTTGTCCAGCAAGTTGATATAATAAAGGAACCTTGATGTAAGCAGCAGAAAAACAATTATCAGCATAACCGTTGCAAGGTGAAAATCGGAAAAAACAGTCAGCCAGCCCTGTCTGTGGATCATGATCAGCACCCACACAAATGCCACGGGCAGCAACAATGATAATGGCACAAGCCTGCGTGCAATATAGCCGCCCGGGGTATCCCAGCTCAAATATGATATCATGCCGTGACCGGGATGGG
The DNA here is from genome assembly GCA_007695015.1 of Marinilabiliales bacterium. Classification (NCBI taxonomy): domain Bacteria; kingdom Pseudomonadati; phylum Bacteroidota; class Bacteroidia; order Marinilabiliales; species Marinilabiliales bacterium. The sequence goes on along the minus strand of REEN01000028.1, from coordinate 2,443 downwards.
CAAACAACAGTGCCATCCCCAGAATGATAAACAGGATAGCGGTAAGGAAGGCTACACTGGTAAAATCTGCATAACCGTAAAGTCCAGAAATGCCGTATAAGTATCCAAGCAAAGGAATCATGAAAAAAACAACCAGCACCACCCCCAGGCCCTGTGAGACTGAGAGAAGCATTTTCCTGCCTGATACAATAAACAGCGATCCCGTTGATGCCACAACGAAACCTATGGAGGATGAGAGGGCCATCCTTCCGGGTGAATGGGTCCTGATGGCTTCAGCATCATCTGATATAAACAACTCATCGATCCCGAGGTTGACATCCAGAATATACTGCAGCAACGTGGCAAAAGACAGCAGCAACACCAGTCCCGCCAGGGCCGACGCCACCAGATGCCTGCGGTTCATTCCGGCACTATGGTACACAACAAGAGCGCTGCCCGTCAGGACAAACCCGAGAGCAGTGTTGAACTTCATCGAGACCCATTCCGGGTGGAGGCTTCTCAGCAGCATTACATCTGCAATCCAGCCTGCAGCAACAGCCAGAGCAACAAACAGGATAATAACAGACGACAGCAGAGACCATCTCCTTAATGCTTCAGCTATTTTATTGCTCTGTTCAGGAACCATAGTTTTTCAGGCAATATTCAAACCTTCGGTTTCCGGATGCAGCATTTCTTTTTCGGTAAAGGTTGTTACATTTCCGGTCCGGTATTCAGCCGGCCGGCAGCGATATCTCAAACGTGGTACCTTCTCCTTTACGGCTGTGAACCCTGATTGTTCCATTATTCTTCTCAATAAAATCCCTTGTAAGGAAAAGTCCAAGTCCCGAACTGCTCTCCCCGTAAGTGCCTTCGCTCACCTTTCCCGGGTCATATGAAAACAGCCTTTCAACTGCAGCCTCATCCATACCGATGCCGGTATCCTCAATACTTATCAGCACCTTATCGCCGGCATTCAATAACTTTATGATAACTTTCCCGTTAGGATGGTTGTACTTAACCGCGTTTGACAATATATTGCGCAGCGAGGTCGTTACCATATTCTCATCGGCAAAGACAACAGCATCGCCGGAAGGAAAGTCCTTTGCAACCTCGATGTTCTTGATAATTATCGCCTGTCTGAAATAGACCAGCAGATCGTCAATGATCCGGACCAGGCTGAACACCTTTTTATCAGGGTCCAGGAAAAGCAGGTCATTCTTTGACCAGTTGAGCAGGTTCTCAAGGGTAAGGTATACCGATCCTGCTGTTTCGCTGAGCGATACCAGTATTTTTCTGAGCTTTTTTTCGTCATATCCGTCCATTCGCTCGACAGTGAGCTTGAGCAGCTCCTCAATAGTGCCTATACCACCCCTTATATCATGAGAGATGAGCGACAGGAACCTTGTTTTTATATCACTGAGCTTTTCAAGCTCTTCATATGCTTTTTTCATCTCACCGGCCGAGACAAGCAGCTTCAGGTCCGTCTCAATATGCTGTTTTACCTGTCTGAGAAGACTTATATAGTCGTCGCTGAACCTGTTCTCCTTGCTATCAAGAAGGCAGACAGTGCCGAAAACCTCGCCGTCAGGCCAGTTGATGGGAAATCCAAGATAGGCAATCATGTTAAGGCCAATATCCGGATTATTATCCTTCCACACACTGCTCTTCCGCGCATCGGGCAACAGCAGCATCTTCCCTGTCCCTATAACGGTTTCACAATAAAGTCCGAGATCCAGCCTCTCTTCATCTCCAGCTTTGTAAGGATTACCTTCGGTGTTACTTTTCATGAACACCTCAATGGTTTCGGGATTAAGCTTCATTATAAGTCCGGATGGCACCCCTGTGATCTTAGCTGCAGTATCAATAAGCGACTGCCATTTTTCTATTACTTCAGATGTTATCCCAGGCTTTGAATCTGACCCGACCCTTACCTTTACGGGCTGGTCCCTGCCCCTTACATTTATTGAAGAAAATCTTCCCATATTTAAATAATAAATGAATATTCCCGTTAACAAAAAGAGCTGTCAATGATGCTATATTGCAGTCATTGTAAAATTATATAATTTTACGGCCATAATTCAAACAAATCACCCGGTAAAATGATACCTGCCAAATATATTACTACCACCCGGCTGCCTTTGATCATACTCGCATTTCTGGCATTTACCGGTGCCTGCAGGAAAGATGATGCTGTGGGAACGGGGAGCGGCGACGGTTCGGTTACCGATGCCGACGGCAACAGGTACAGGACGGTGATGATAGACGGACAGGAATGGATGGCCGAGAATCTCAGGACCACCAGGTACAATGATGGCTCCCCCATTGAAAGTCCGGGAACCAGCAGCACAGCCTGGGCAGGTAACAGGAACGGGGCCTACAGCTGGTATAAAAATGACCGGGAGACCTACGGCGACAAGTATGGAGCCCTCTACAACTGGCACGCTGTCAACTCGGGCAGGCTCTG